>NZ_JAJOND010000002.1 GCF_024700055.1 Rhizobacter sp. J219 | reverse complement strand
TGGCGACGGACGTAGAAGCTTGGGCACTTCCGCCGCAGTCAGCGGGCTCGCCGGGGCTACGGGGTCGGTGGCGAGCGCGAAGGTGCGCGTGACGACGAAGGCGCTCGGGTTGATCTCGACCACTTCGCCGCGGTCGGCCGGCGAGAGATGTAGCGCGTGACGAGCAGCCGGTTGGAATCGCCCGAGATCGCCATGCCGCGTGGCGAACTGCCGGCCGCGGCCTTTGCCAGCGCGGCGCAGTTGGAGCACCCGCCCGCTGCCCTGCAGCGTGACGAAGGCGGCGGTGCCGAGCGGGTTGAAGACGACGCCAAAGGGGCGCGAGCCGAGGCCGAGGTCGAGCGTCTGCACCACGGCGCCAGCTCGTCGGGTCGAGGATGCTCACCGTGCCCGAGCCCGCGTTAGCCACCCAGATGCGGCCGTCGGGCGCCTGCGCGAGCGTCTGCGGGTTCAGGCCCACCGCCTGCTCGAAGAGCGGCGTGTTGGTGGCCGCGTTGATGGCGGTCACCGAATCGTTGTCGGAGTTCACCACCCACACGCGGTTGCGCGTCGAGTCGAAGGCGATGGTCGACGATGAACGGGGCGCGGTCGCGGTCGGCTGGGTGTGGATGGTCTGCGTGGCCGAGCAGGTGCTGGTGGCGCCACCACTGCCGCTGCCACGGTGAGCACCACCCCGTAGTGGCCCGGCGCGGCGTAGGGCGCGGGTTGCGTTCGGCGAGGTGGAAAAGCCGGTGCTGGTGCCGTCGCCGAAGTTTCACGAATACTGCAGGTTGCTGCCGCTGGCGCTCGCCGGGCTGAAGCCGACGGTGCTGCCGACGAGCGCCGGCGTGGCGCGCTGCGAGCGTACAGCCGAGCGTCGGCGCGGTGCCGGCGGTGGTGAAGCGCGAGCTGAGCCGGCCACGCCGATGCCCACGTCGTCTTTCATGCCACCCGCCACGACCACCACCTCGTAGGTGGTGGCCGGCAGCAGCGGCGCATCGGGCGAGAAATTGAGGATGCCCGACTGCCCGCTGTACTTGCCGGCGGCGCTGCGCCGCCCAGCGGCCGCACGATGAAGGTGCTGGTCGAGACGGTGCGCAGGTCGATCTGGTCGGTGAGCGTGATGCCGACGCGGCTCGTCACCGGCTGGTTGGTCGCGTTGTTCTTGGGCGAGACCATGTTCACCGCGGCCGAGCCGGTGATGGGCCCCGCCTCGGTGCGGCATGATCGCGCTGCCGTTGCCGTGGTCGTTGCCCACCAGCACGAGGTTGCCAAAGACGGTGCCAGTCTTCGTCGCGGTTGGCGATGTTCGAGGTGCCGGTGCCGACGATCGCCCCCATGGAGAGGTTGATCTTGGCGTACTTGTTCGAGAAGCCGGCGTAGGCGAAGCCGCGCTGCGTCGACACATAACCGCCGCGCCCGCCCGTGTCGGGCGACTGCAGGACCTGCGGGAAGACACGCGGGTCGCTGATGTCGTGCACATGCAGCCGGTTGTCGAGGCCGGCGGTGATGAGGCGCTCGCCGTTGACGATCGTCCCGTAGTGCGCGGCGCTCGCGGTGGTGGAGGCGATGACGCGCGGGTCGCGCGGGTTGCCGATGTCGAGCGAGACGATGCCCGAGCCTTCGTTGTGCGTGCCGATCAGCAGGTTGCCGACGGCAAACACCGGCCCGACGCGAAAGCCGCCCCAGGCGCTGGTGGGGACCTGCCGCACCAGCGTCGGGTTGCGCGGGTCGGTGGCATCGACCACGTAGATGCCGTTGCCCGAGCCGCCCACGTAGACATACGGCGCCTGCCAGAAGGCCCACCACGCGCCGAGCGCGTAGTCGGACTCGGCGATGCCGGGCAGCGTCATGTCGCGCAGCAGCGTGGGCGCACGTTCGTTGGTGATGTCCCAGAACTGGATGCCGCCGATCGACTGCATGACCACATAGCGGCCCGGGTAGCTGTTGCTGAAGCCGAAGCCGTGCGGTTCGCGCAGCGCGGTCACGTTGGTCTGCGACACCCGCACCGGCGCACGCGGGTTGCTCATGTCGTAGAACGCGAAGCCGCCGCCCGAGGCGCCTGAGTCGCGGCCGAAGGGCACGAAGAGGTAGCCGTTGACCATCTGCACCGTGCCGTGGCCGCGCGCGCTGCCCGACACGTCGCTGTTGAGGATGGTGATCGGCCTGAAGACCTCGTTGCTGCCGTAGCTGAGGTTGGGCAGGCCGGGCCCGTCGGCCTGCGCCGGCGCGGCGAGGCCCCACAAGGCCCGCACAAGGTGAAGCCGAGCACGGCCCTGGCCAGCCGGCCGGTGGCGATCCCGAACGCGTCATCGTTGTCTCCTCGTGGCGTCCGTTGGCGGCACCACTGTCGTTGGAACGCTTGTAGAACGTTTGTTCGACGTTTACTGTTTTCGGAATGTTTGTTTTATAGAAGCTGCCGACCAGGCTGTCAACGATTTGTCGTTCCAGCCCTTCCGAACCGAGGGAAAGCCAGGGCCGCCACCTAGAATCCGCGGCCCATGTTCAAGAACGCCCTCCTCTACCGCATCGGCTCCTGGGAGCCGCCCTCCTCCACCGAGATCGAGAAGCGCCTGCTCAATGGCCGCTTCATCGAATGTGGTGCCTCGCAACCCGAATCGGCCGGCTGGGTCGAGCCCCGCGGCGAAAAGCACAGTGCGCTGATGGAAGGCGTGGGTGGCCAGCTCATCCTCAAGCTCTGCGTCGAGCGCAAGGCGGTGCCCAGCCAGGTCATCAAGAGCCAGCTCGAAGCCGGTTTCGACAAGATCGAAGCCCACACCGGCCGCCGCCCCAAGGGCAAGAAGGCCAAGGAGCTGAAGGAAGACATCGTGCACGGCCTGCTGCCGCGCGCCTTCCCGAAACGCTCGACGACCACGGTGTGGATCGACCCGCGTGCGCAGCTGGTGGTCGTCGGAGCCGGCAGCACGAAGGCGGCCGACCGCGTGGTCTCGCTGCTCGTGGAACTGCTCGCGAACGACAAGAAATCGGGCATCACGCTCACGCTGCTGCAGACCGAGATGTCACCGGCCATCGCGATGTCGGACTGGCTCAAGACGCGCGAGGCGCCGGCCGGTTTCAGCATCGACCGCGAATGCGAGCTGAAGCAGCCCGACAGCGAAAAAGGCCACCGTGCGCTACGCACGCCACACCCTCGACATCGAAGAGGTCGGCGAGCACATCGCGCAGGGCAAGCTGCCCACGTCGCTTGCGATGACGTGGAACGGGCGTGTGTCCTTCGTGCTGACCGAGGCGCTGGCGCTGAAGAAGATCAAGCTGCTCGACGTGGCACTCGAAGGCGCCGGCGCGACAGGCCAAGGCGACGACAACGGCTTCGACACCGACGTGGCCATCACCACCGGCGAGCTGTCGCAGCTGATCCCGCAGCTGATCGACGCGCTCGGCGGCGGGCTCAAGCGCGACCAGCCGCTGCCGAAGGCCGCCTGATCAGCCGTTATGGATGAACTCGAGGACGCGCTGGCGCGTCCCCGGGTCGTCGTCGAACGCGCCGTGCTCCTGGGCGGTGCTCACCGGCCCCGGCGCCGCGTGCACCTGCGTGTTGGGCAGCGCCGCACCATACGCGTCGAAGAACTTCTGCATGCCAAGGATCGGCGTGCTGCGCCCCCCTCGAACGCTTCGCTCACCAGGTACAGCAGCGAACGCCGGTAGGCGCCGCAGCTGCCGTCGTCCTGTTCGGCACGGTCGGTGAGGTGGAACTGCTGGTAGCGCTTGACCGCGCCGGTCTGAAGGTGCGGGCGCACACGCTTGTCGAAGGTGTCGATGCGCACCGCCGGGGCCATGAAGCTCACCGACTCGAAATGCATGCCCTCCTGCACCAGCCGGTCGATCATGAAGCTCGAGACGATGCTGCCGGCCGAATGGCCCACCACGTGCAGGCGCAGCTTCTGTTGGCGGCGGCGTGCTTGAAGTGGCGGTACAGCAGCACGAGGCCGGCCTGCTCGTCGTCAGGCACGCCGTCGCGGTAGGCGCTCATCGCATCGGCGTTCTGCTTCATCTCGCCCCACAGGCGCGTGCCGGGTCGGGCCACCAGCTGCTCCAGGCGCTCGTTCCACCAGTCCTTGAGGCCGAAGCGCGCTGCGCGGCACCTCCTTGATCGCATCGGCAATCAGGTTGAGCAGCGTCGAGAAGAAGTCGGTCTCCCACATCAGGAAGACCGGGAAGATCTGGCGCTCGTAGAGCATGGGGATCCACTGC
Organism: Rhizobacter sp. J219; assembly: GCF_024700055.1. Classification (GTDB taxonomy): domain Bacteria; phylum Pseudomonadota; class Gammaproteobacteria; order Burkholderiales; family Burkholderiaceae_C; genus Rhizobacter. The sequence goes on along the minus strand of NZ_JAJOND010000002.1, from coordinate 19,752 downwards.
GCCGCGATTTCGGCCGCCTTGTTTTCACCGACGAGGCCGCCGTGGGCGTAGATGCAGACGTCGACCACGCCCTTGTCCAGGCCCCAGCGCCTGCGCGCCTCGGCCAGGTGCACGTCGACCAGCGCGCGCACGTCATCGGGCTGGGTGCGAAAGGTGCCGCTGTTGCTCAGCGCCCCGTTGTTGCCCATGTTTAGGATGAAGGGCGAGATCTCGCGGTTGCGCAGCACCTCGCTGGCGGCCAGCGACACCCGGCCCTGCTTGTCGGTGCGCAGCGTGATGCTGCGTGAGATCTCGGTGTGGTCGCGCGTGACCACGCCCAGCTGCGCCACCCAGCAGTCCATCGCGTTGCGCAGCCAATCGTCGTAGGTGAGCAGGCCATAGCCGTGCGAGCCCCACCGCCGGCCCCAGGAGTTCTGGATCAGGAAGCCGCGTTCGTTGTAGCCGACGATCGCAAACGCATGGCCGGGGGTGGTCGGCCTGCCCGCCCTTGACCGGGATCTCCCACACGGTCTTGAACGAGGTCGGGCGGCGTGCCATCAGCGGCTGCTTCAGGCCGTCGTCCCAGCCGGCGTGGCAACCGGCGCTCGCGTAGAGGATGCCCACCTCGTTGAGCGCGGCGTGCATGTCTGAAAGCGAGCGGGTGTCGATGCGGTAGTAGGCGCCGAGCGGGCGCTTGACCGCGTCGAACCACCAGTCGTCCTCGATCTTCTGGCTGGCCGGGGGGCATGGCCAGGTCGTCGAACAAGGCCTCGCGGCAGGCACCATGCTTGAACCAGCCCTTGAGCGCGCCGCGCAGGCTGGAGCCCTTGTCCTGCACCGAGCCTGGAAACTCGTCGTAGCGGCGCGCCATCGAGTACAGCATGAACGACGAGATGGCCGGCGTCTTCTCGCGGCCCGAGCTGCGCAGCAGGTGCTCGACCACGAGCGCAAGGCTGAAGCCGGTGCAGGCGTTGGTGTCGCCCTGGTTCTTGACCGGCAGGCCAGCCGGGGGAAGAGCGTCGCGGCCGGTGCGATACCGACCTGCGGCCGGAACGGCCGGTCACGCGCATCGGGCGGGTCGGGCCGGGCGACGCGCAGGAAGAGCTGCGTGGGCGGTGGCTTCGCTGTCGCCTTCTTCTGGGTTTTCTGCGGAGTCTTCTTCGTGGACCGCGTCGTGGCCATGGCGTCTCCTCGTGTACCCTGCGGGAGCCCGCATGGTCGAGCCGGCGGCCGGGAGGCGTCAAGCGCGCCATCCCCCCAGAACCATCAGTCCGGAACCGTCAGCCCTCGCGTCGCCGCAGGATGCGCGCCGCCATCGCGCTCGCGGCCAGCACGATCGCACCGCCGATGATGGCGTTGACCTGCATCACGCGGTCGAACGCCTCGGTGGCACCCGACAGCAGCGCCTGGCCCAGCGCCTCGGGCAGCGCCTGTGCGGCGGCCATCGCCGCCCCGAGCGTCGTCGCGGCGGTGGCTGCCGCATCCGCCGGCAGGCCGGGCGGCAGCAGATCGGCCAGCGCGGTGCGGTAGACCAACGTGCCAAGACTGCCGAAGAACGCGATGCCCATCGCGCCGCTGAACTCCGCCGCCGTCTCCGCCACGGCCGAGGCCGCGCCGGCCCGCTCGGGCGGCGCGGCGGTGATGATCATCTCGTTGCCGAGCGTGAAGACCGGTGCCATGCCGAGGCTCATCACCACGTTGCCGACGATCAGCCACGCAAGGCCGTGCTGCGCACCGGAAAAGAAGATGAACCCGAACCCTGCGGCCGCCGCCACCAGGCCCCACACGAGCACGGTCGCCGGCGCCACATGGCGCGCCAGGCGCGGGGTGAACATCGAACCCGCCACGAAGCCGAGCGCGCCCGGCACGGTGGCGATGCCCGCCTGCAGCGGCGACAGGCCCTGCACCAGTTGCAGGTACTGCGAGATGAAGATGAACACGCCGAACATCGCGAGCGCCGACAGGCCGTACGCCGTGATCGCCGCGCTGAAGGCGGCGCTGCGAAAGAGCGACATGTCCAGCAGCGGGTAGTCGAGCCGGTTCTGCCGGCGCACGAAGAACACGCCGCAGAGGACACCCACCGCCAGCCACGGCCAGGCGGCTTGGGCACCGGCAAAGCCGTGTTCGGCGATCTGCTTGAAGCCGTAGACGGTGGGCAGCACCGCGGCCAGGCACAGCGCCACGCTTGCAAGGTCGATGCGGCCGGCGTTCGGGTCCTTGTACTCGGGCAGCAGTTTCGGGCCGACGAGAAGCAGCAGCACCATCACCGGCACGGCCACGAGAAACACCGAGCCCCACCAGAAGAACTCGAGCAGCGCGCCACCCACCAGCGGCCCGATCGCCGCCCCGAGCGAAAAACTCGCGATCCACACACCGATGGCGAACTGGCGCTGGTGCTCGTCGTGGAACATGTTGCGGATGAGGGACATCGTCGACGGCGCGACCGTCGCACCCGCCAGGCCCAGCAGCGCCCGCATGGCGATCAGCATCTGCGGGCTGGTCGAGAAGGCCGCCACCAGCGAGGCCGCCGCAAAGGCCACCGCGCCGATCAGCAGCAGCTTGCGCCGCCCGATGCGGTCGCCGAGCGTGCCCATGGTGATCAGGAAGCCGGCGACGAGAAAGCCGTAGATGTCGATGATCCACAGCAGCTGCGACGCGGTCGGCCGCAGCTCTCGGCTGATGGCCGGCAGGGCCAGGTTGAGCACCGTCATGTCCATCGCGTACACGAAGCACGGCAGGGCTATGACAGCGAGGCCGGTCCACTCGCGTGGGCCGGCTCGGGCGGGGGTTTGGGTTTCGTTCATGCCTCTACGACGAACGAAACCCGCTCAGATCGACAAGGCGCCTGCTTATTTGAGCGCCTTGAAGCGCACCCGCTTGGGCCGCGCGCCTTCTTCGCCGAGGCGCTTCTTCTTGTCGGCCTCGTACTCCTGGTAGTTGCCGTCGAAGAAGACCCACTTCGAATCACCTTCGCAGGCGAGGATGTGGGTGGCGATGCGGTCGAGGAACCAGCGGTCGTGCGAGATGACCATCACCGAGCCGGCGAATTCGAGCAGCGCGTCTTCCAGCGCACGCAGGGTTTCGACGTCGAGGTCGTTCGACGGTTCGTCGAGCATCAGCACGTTGCCGCCCTGGGCCAGGGTCTTGGCCAGGTGCAGGCGGCCACGCTCACCGCCCGAGAGCGAGCCGACGAGCTTCTGCTGGTCGTTGCCCTTGAAGTTGAAGCGGCCGATATACGCACGCGAGGGCATCACGAACTTGCCGACGACGATGTTGTCGAGGCCGCCCGAGACGTCTTCCCACACGGTCTTGTCGGCGCTGAGCGATTCGCGGCTCTGGTCCACGAAGGCGAGCTTGGCCGTCGGGCCGATCTTCACCGTGCCGCTGTCGGGCTTCTCCTGCCCCGAGATCATGCGGAAGAGCGTCGATTTACCCGCGCCGTTGGGGCCGATGATGCCGACGATGGCGCCAGCCGGCACCTTGAAGCTCAGGTTGTCGATCAGCACGCGGTCGCCGAAGCTCTTGGTGACGTTCTCGAACTCGAGCACTTCATGGCCCAGGCGCTCGCCCACCGGGATGAAGATTTCGTTGGTCTCGTTGCGCTTCTGGTAGTCGACGTCGGAAAGTTCCTCGAAGCGGGCCAGACGCGCCTTGCTCTTGGCCTGGCGGCCCTTCGGGTTCTGGCGCACCCACTCCAGTTCCTTCTTCATCGCCTTCATGCGGGCGTCTTCGCTCTTTTGCTCCTGCTCCAGGCGTTGCTCCTTCTGGTCGAGCCAGGTGGAGTAGTTGCCCTTCCAGGGGATGCCCGATCCGCGGTCGAGTTCGAGAATCCACTCGGCGGCGTTGTCGAGGAAGTAGCGATCGTGGGTGATGGCCACCACGGTGCCGGGGAAGCGCTGCAGGAACTGCTCGAGCCAGTCGACGGATTCGGCGTCGAGGTGGTTGGTGGGTTCGTCGAGCAGCAGCATGTCGGGCTTGGAGAGCAGCAGGCGACACAGGGCCACGCGCCGCTTCTCACCGCCGGAGAGCTTGCCGATGCTCGCGTCCCAGGGCGGCAGGCGCAGCGCGTCGGCGGCCAGCTCGAGCTGCAGGTCGGTGTTTTCGCTGCCGGCGGCGGCGATGATGGCTTCGGCTCGGCCTGCTCGGCGGCCAGCTTGTCGAAGTCGGCGTTCTCGTCGGCGTATTCGGCGTAGACCTGCTCCAGGCGGGCCTTGGCGGCCAGCACGCCGCCGATGCCCTCTTCCACCGCCTCGCGCACGGTCTGGTCGGGGTTGAGCTGCGGTTCCTGCGGCAGGTAGCCGATCTTGATGCCGGGCATCGGGGTGGCTTCGCCCTCGATGTCCTTGTCGACGCCGGCCATGATCTTGAGCAGGGTCGACTTGCCCGAGCCGTTCAGGCCCAGCATGCCGATCTTGGCGCCGGGGAAGAAGCTGAGCGAGATGTTCTTGAGGATCTGACGCTTCGGCGGAACGATCTTGCCGACGCGGTTCATGGTGAAGACGTACTGGGCCATGGGGAAGCTACTCGCTGGTGGAACCGGAAACCGCGGATTATCCGGGACAACCGGCCCACGCCCCCTGAAAAGCCATCAGCGTTCCTCCAGCTGCAGCGCCGCCATCCCGGTGGCCATCACGCATGCAATCGACGACCCGCTGCCCGAGCCGCGCCCATTCGTGGTCAAAGGCCGGGGATCTGCCATCCCGGTGCGAGCAGATCGAGGTGTGGGTCGCGCCGCGCTTGAGGCAGCAGCCTGCCACGATCATCGGCTGGGCCGACCGCCATGACGCACGGGTGGCGCGCGGGAAAGAGCACGGTTCCAGAGCCGTTGCCAGACGCGGCAAAAAAGCGCACTCCCGCTTTGTGGCCACGCACGATGGCAGAGGCAACGATGGTGGAGTCGATTTCGGACCCCAACGGAAGAGCGACCAGGCGGACGCCCTCCACAACCAACCAATCGATCCCAGCCGCAATGCGCGCAGGAGTGGCCATGTCTGTGGGCCCGACCACGCGTGCGGCCAGCAGCCGAGAACGCGGCACAACCCCTTGCAGGTATTGGTGCCCTTGCCCCACTAACAGCGTTGCCATGTTCGTGCCATGGATGGCGGTGTCGGCGCAAACATCTTCACATCCGACAAAGTCGCGCGTCACGATGTCGGCCCCCACCAGATCAGGGGACCGCCGATCAATCGAGCCGTCGACCAGCCCGATCAAAGACGCACCGCCACCGCTGGAAAACCAGGCGTGATCAAACGTGGCAACGTTGGGTGTGTGCCGCGCCCCTGTCGATCTTTGTCGATCAACGGCGCGTGCGAACGCGCGGCAAAGACGCGCAGCATCCATGATTTTTCGCGATGCTGCGCGCACCATCAGCCCTCGTAAACCTGCCAATCGAAATAGATGGTGTATTTGCCGCCATGCGCTTTGACCCACTTGCTCTTTTCAGAGCTTGTGCGCGTTCCGCTCGCGAACACATGGTTCAAAGACTTGATATTCGCGTAGGCAGTGACCACCGGGAAAATATCGTCCTCCCAGATCTCCGTGAAGAACTCGACCAAGGATTGAAACGCCGCCACTGCAATGGCCCCAGCGATCTTTCCCAGCTCAGGGCCCAAGGCTGATACGCCAAACTGCTCGACCAGCTCGGAAACCTTGTCTTCGGTGTATTTGAAGAGATCGCTCAGATAGCTTGGCAGGCCACCGTTGTCTCGCTCAGCAAGCACCATGGAGACGTAGTAGGTCTTCGGCCACTTGTTTCCCTCGCGCAGATTGAACGATGCAAACTTCTTGGGCGGGTTGTAGGTCTTTGAGTCGCCGTCTTCGAAGCTATTGCCGACATTGAACGCTTCCAGCTTGTGGACGTCACCTGTTTCGTCGACCTTGACGCCACCCATGCTGATCTCGTCATCACCCGACTCCGAGCCAAAAAAGCCATCCGTTTCATCGTTGCATTTCACCTTGCGAATGCGCAGCCTGAGATTGTCGAAATCTGCCTGTGGGGTGAATCCACCGTCAGCGTCGGGCTGCTTGAAGCCTTCGATGAAAAGACTCGGGTCGGCCGCAAGGCGCTTCAGATGCGCTGCATCGAGGCGCATTCCAGCGGGAATCGGGATCGTGCGCGCCATTTCGTGGATGGACTTCGTACTGTGAAGGTCAATGCTGGCGAGTTCGCCGAACTTGCGCTTGCGTGAAGCGAGAGGCGAAGCCATGAACGCCTTTGCCTTCTGCACGGCCCGCTGTTGCTTGACGGCAGGCTGCGCACGGAATCGCGAAAGTACGATCGCTTCAATCGACGATTTGTCAGCTGGCGCAACCACCTTCGACGGGTCGCCCGCCTTCGCGATCACACGATAGGTCGCCAGCCGGGCCGTGTTCGCAACGCGCTTGGCCAGGTAATCCAGCTTCGGATCCGAAAGGCCTTCAAACACACCGACACCTGTTTCACTCATGACACTCACTCCTGTTGGTAAAGGACACCTAAAAAAGCGGAAGCTCCCTTAGGGAAAGCGGATACCCGACAAGGGCTCCTGCATGTACAGACGCAGCCCGGTGCGCAAACGGCTCTCACCGATTCGAGGGGGTGGAATGGGTGACCGCCCCACCTGCCTAGAATCGCCCGCACCATGAGCGAGATCACTCTGTTGCTGGAGCAAAGCCAGGCGGGCGACGCCACGGCGCGCGATCGCCTGTTCACGCTGCTCTACGCCGATCTCAAGCGCCTGGCGCGCAGCCACCTCGCCAAATCAGGCCCCATCACGCTCGACCCGTCGTCCATCGTCCACGAGGCCTGGCTGCGCTGCGGCGATGGGCCGGCCGGCGGGAGCCGGCGCCAGTTCTTTGCCTATGCGAGCACCGTGATGCGCAGCGTGATCGTCGACCACGTGCGCGAGCGCGCAGCGCAAAAGCGCGGCGGCGGCGTGGCCGACGTCACGCTCAGCACCGCCGCATTCGAAGAGCTGCCGAACCAGCCCGATGCGCTGTCGGTCGACGAAGCACTGCAGGCGCTGGAGCGGGTCGACGTGCGTGGCCACAAGCTGGTCGAGATGCGTTACTTCGCCGGCATGACGATGGAAGAGATCGCCGAGGTGATGGAGCTGTCGGTGCCCACGCTCAAACGCGACTGGCGTCGCGCACGCGCCTTCCTGTTCGACTACCTCAGCGCCTGAGGCTCGACATGACCGTCACCGCGCCGACCACCCAAGCCTGGCGCGAAGTGCTGGCCTTGTTCGACCGCTGGGCCGATGCCGACGAGGCGGTGCGCGATGCCGAGCTGCGCCGCATCGAGGCCGAACACCCGGCGCTCTACCCACGCCTCGTCGCGATGATCGAGGCCGACCGGGCCGCCGAGGCGCGGGATTTCCTCGCCGAGGCCGCGTCGCTGCCGGGCGACACGCCGGCCGCGTCACACACCGCGGGCACGCGCCTCGGCGCCTGGGAGCTGCGCGAGCCCATCGGTGCCGGCGGCATGGGCCAGGTGTGGCTGGCCACCCGCAGCGACGGGCTCTACAGCGGCCGGGCCGCGGTGAAGCTGCTGCACGCGACGCGACTCGACGCCCAGGCGCAGGCGCGCTTCGCCCGCGAAGGCGAGTTCCTCGCCAAGCTCACGCACCCGCACATCGCCCAACTGCTCGACGCCGGCCTCGCCCCCGACGGCACACGCTACCTGGTGCTCGAATACGTGCCCGGCGAACGCATCGACCACTGGTGCGACGCCCGCAAGCTCGGCATCGAGGCGCGGCTCAGGCTCTTCATGCAGGTGTGCGAGGCGGTCGCGTATGCGCACTCGCACCTGGTGGTGCACCGCGACCTGAAGCCGGCCAACATCCTCGTCACCGACGAAGGCCATGTGAAGCTGCTCGACTTCGGCGTGGCCAAGCTGCTGGCCGATGGCGCCGACGCAGAGCAGACCGGAGCCACCCGCGCCGCACCGGCCGGGCTGACGCCGGAGTACGCGGCGCCCGAGCAGATTGAAGGCCAGCCGATCACCACCGCCACCGATGTGTATGCGCTCGGCGTGGTGCTGTTCGGCTTGTTGAGCGGCGCCCGGCCATATACGAGCACCTCCCGCGGCGTCGCGGCCCTTGCCCGCGCCATCGTCGAGGAACCCCCACGCAGCCTCACCGCCGCACTGCGCGAATCGCCCGATGGGCCAGCCTCGCGCGGCGCGAGCCTCGCCTCGCTGCAGCAGGCACTGCGCGGCGATCTCGACACCATCGTCGCCAAGGCGCTGAAGAAGACACCCGCCGAGCGCTACGCAACGGTGCAGGAGCTGCGCGAAGACCTGCAGCGGCACCTGGAGCACCAGCCGGTGAGCGCTCAGCCAGACACCTTCGGCTACCGCGCCCGCAAGTTCGCGCAACGCAACCGGGCACAGGTGGCGGTGCTGGTCGCATTGATGGCAACGCTCGTGCTGGGCATCGCGGCCACCACCTGGCAATGGCAGATCGCCACGCACGAGGCACGGCGCACGCAAGCCGTCGTGAAAGTGCTGACGGACATCTTCACCGAGCTGTCGCCCGACGAGAGCGGCAAGGCGCAGGTGCCGGTGCTGGAGGTCCTGCGCAAAGGGTGGCAGCGGGTCGAGGCCGGCTTCGGCGCCGATCCCGCGTTGCGGGCAGAGGTGGCCCGCCCTCTCGGCCTGATGCTGCAGTCCTCGGGCGACATGGCCAACGCGATTGCCGCGCTGACCCTCAGTCGCTCGCACATGCGCTCGGCGGGCCAGACGCACACGGCCGACTACCTCAAGGTGCTTCAGGCCCTCGCCTACGCCCAATCGCGCATGGGCCGTCTGGCGGAAGCCAAACCACTGCTGGAAGAGATCATCGTCACCGCCCGGGCGATGAAAGAACCGGCCGGCACCGACCCCCTCTACGCACGCATTCAACTTGGAGAGATCGCCCGCCGGGAGGGTCGCCTCGACGACGCCCGCCGCCAGCTCGCCGAAGCCGTGGAGTCGACGCGCCGGGAACTCGGCGACAACCACACCCTGCACCGGCTTGCCCTGATGGAGAGCGCCGATGTAGCGCGAGAGCTCGGCCAATGGCAAGACACCAAACGTCTGCTGGCCCTGGCCAACGCGTCGGCACAACAGGCGTCGAAGACCGAATCGCTCTTGATCAGGTTCGAAGTCGCCAAGCTGAACGTCGAGCTGGGCCAGTATCGCGAAGCATCTGCCCAGTTGCGAGGCCTGACGCGCGACATGGGCGAGCACTACGGGCCCGGCGACACCTACACGATCTACAGCGGCACCTGGCTGTCGATGGCGCTCTATCACAGCGGCGAATTCGCCGAGAGCGACGCCGTGAGCACCACCGCCTACGCGGCCGCCCAGCGCTCGGCCGAGCCCCACGTGTACCAGGCGGTGCGCAACCTGATCGCACGGCAGCTGCCAGCCGCGGGCGCCACCTCGAAGCCGAACCACTGCTGCGAGACAACCTGCGCGACTACGAAAGCGCGGCCACCGCCGACCCGGCCGCGGCAGCGCGCACCAAGGCGCTTCTCGCGGAGTGCCTCATGCGCGCAGGCCAGCCGCAGGCAGCAGCGCAAGCCCTCGGCGACATCCTCAGGTCTCAGCAGCAGGCGCTCGGCCACCGGCATCTCGATCTGCTGCCCACCTTGGTGCTGCAGGCACTGGCACTGGACGCCAGCTCGGGGATCGTCTCGGCACGACCTCGCTACGAGGACGCCCGCGCGCTGGCGCTGCAGGCCTTGCCCGACGAACACCCCGACAGGCTGCGCGTCGCCCTCCTGCACGACCAGGCGCGCTGGCGCGCCACAGGGCAGTTGGCCGACAGGCAGGCGATGGAGGCGTCGATCAAGGCCTACGCACGTGCCTTGGCATCAAGACCCGATGCCGCCAGTTTTTCCGTTCTCTCAGACAAGCTGCTCGAAACGGGGCCGGCAGCCAAAGCCTCCCTCAAGCCCCTCCTGGCCCTCCTGGCCTATTGAAAAGGAAGACCGATGACTTCGACATTCGCCTCTCAACTCCCCCGTGTGGCCTTGGCCGCAGCCTTGTTCGCGTGCTGGGTGCCCGTCCGCCGCCGACGTGAAAGCCGCGCCCGCCGCCGCCAGCCAGCCCAAGGCCAAAAAGTCTCCCACCAAGAAAGCGACCGCCAAGCCCGCGGCGGGTGCCGACGCCAACACGACCAGCAACAACCCGGTCGGCAAGGCCGACGACGGCAGCAACCTCCTGGGCGGAAAGAAACCCAGCGGCCCGCGCAAACCCGAGTTGCAGCAGGCAGGCGCCACGGCCACGAGCAAGTGACCGACTGGTAAACCGCACAAGGGCCGCTTCGAGCGGCCCTTTTTCTTTCAGGCCGTCGCCACGGCGCTCTGCCCACTAGAACGGGGCCTGCGAGCAGCGGGATCACCCCCAGTGCCATCGGCGCAGTCCGTCTGAATAATAGAAGGTTCGTCTACTAACAAATCATCTGCGTCTCGTCGCGGCCCAAGACCATGAATTTCCTGCACCTTCCCATCGCCGTTCGCTCCGCACTGGCCGGCAGCGCGGCTCTGCTGCTCGCTGCCTGCGCTTCCAGCCCGGCCCCGGCCCCCACCCCGGCCTCGGCCGCACCAGCGCCCCAGCCGGTGGCAGCACCGGTCTCGACCGGCAGCGTCGACTACAGCAGGCCCGACACGTGGCTGTGCCGCCCCGGCCGCAACGATGTCTGCGCGCTGCCGATGAGCGTGACCACCATCACCGCCGACGGCAAGCGCAGCGTGAGCCCGCCCATCGTGGCCAACGCCAACGCGCCGATCGACTGCTTCTACGTCTACCCGACGGTGTCGAACGATCCCGGCGGCAACAGCGACATGAACGCCGGCCCCGAGGAGATCGGCGTCACCTTCGCCCAGTTCTCGCCGCTGCGCACGCAGTGCCGCCTGTTCGCACCGCTCTACCGCCAGATCACGCTGGCCGCGCTACGCAGCCGCTTCACGCCCACGCCGATGGCGATGGATGCAGCGATGGCCTATGGCGACGTGGTGGCCGCCTGGAAGCACTACCTCGCCCACGACAACAAGGGCCGCGGCGTGGTGCTGATCGGCCATTCGCAGGGCTCGCGCATGATCACCGAGCTGGTGGCCAAGGAGATCGAAGGCAAGCCGGTGCACCAGCAGCTGATCTCGGTGATGCCCATCGGCGCCAACCTCAACGTGCCCAAGGGGCAGGACGTGGGCTCCGCCTTCAAGTCGACGCCGCTGTGCCGCAGCGCCAGCCAGACGGGCTGCGCGGTCTCGTATGTCTCGTTCCGCGCCAACACGCCGCCGCCACAAGGCTCGCTCTTCGGCCGTGCCACGGGCAACGACAGCGTGGCCTGCAACAACCCCGCGGCACTCGCCGGCGGTGCCGCACAACCGAAGGCCTGGTTCTCCAAGCGCGCCGACGTGAGCGTGGCCACCGGCACCGGCACGCCCAGGTGGCAGGCGCTGGTGGCCTCGGTCGACACGCCCTTCTTCGCGCTGCCCGGCCTCGTCACCACGCAGTGCAAGAGCGATGCGAACGGCAGCTACCTCGCGATGACCGTCAACCCCGACGCCCGCACCGACGACATCGGCGGCGACGTGGTGGTGGGCGGCAAGGTGGTCGACACCTGGGGCCTGCACCTGATCGACGTGAGCCTGGCCATCGGCGACATCGTCGACCTGGTGGGCACGCAGGGCAAGGCCTACCTGGCCAAGACGAAGTAGGCCCACCTGGGCCGGCGCCGTATCGCTCAGATGAAGAACTGCGAGACCTTCTGCGACCAGGCGTTGAAGCTGTCACCACCGTTCGCGGAGTGCGTACCGTAGACGGCGAAGTCGCCGCCGAAGGCGTAGAGGTCGAGCTTGTTGCCCGCCGCGTCGCAGGCAAGCGACGGGGCCGAGGTGAAGGTTCCGTCCCGCACCGCGTCCCAGTGCGCGAGCCAGTGGCTGCCGCCGTCGTCGCTGCGGTTGCGCCACAGGCAGCGGTCGGTGCCTCGGCCCACCACATGCACCCGCTGGCCATCGCCCCCCGTGGCCAGCGCCGGGCCTGAAGTGAAGAGGCCCTTGCCCACCGACTGCCAGTGGGGCAGGAAGCTGCTGCCGCTGTTGATCGACAGGTTGTGCCACATGCGCCAGTCGGTGCCGCGTGCCGCCACGTGCACGGTGGAGCCGGAGGCCGAGGTGGCGATGGCCGGGGCCGAGGTGAACACCCCTTGGCCGATGGGCGTCCAGTCGGTCCAGCTGGTGCCGCCATCCTGCGAGCGGGTGCGCCACATGTGGCCGTCGGTGCCGATGCCCACGGCGTGCACGATGTGGCCGTTGTCGCTGCAGGCGATGGCCGCGCCGGTGACGAAGACGCCGGCCCGGATCGACTGCCAGCCTGTCCAGGTGGTGCCGCCGTTGGTTGACTTGGTGAACCAAGCCTTGTTGTCGAGCCCGCGGCCGATGAGGTAGAGCGTCTGCCCGTTGCTCGATGCCGCGGCGCCCAGGCCCGAGTTGACCAGCGCCCCGCCGAAATCGCCCGCAGCCTGCCAGCTCACGCCGCCGTTGGTGGAGCGGTAGCGCAGGATGCGGCCGTCATGCCGCCGTGCGAAGAGCATCAACGTCGCGCCGGCCTGAGTGATGGCCGGCATCGGGTGGGCGCATTCGATGAGCCGGGGCTGCCGGCGCCGAAGAGCGCGGCCCAGTGGGTGTCCATCGCGTACATCGTTTCGTGCATCTCGTTCACCGCGGGCGTGCCGAGCGTGCCTTCGATGTTCGACATCGCCGCAACGCCCAGCTTCTGGGGCAGGTGCAGCTTCAAGTGCGAATAACTCACATGGTTGTGGCCGTTGTGGTCGATCACGGCCTCGGCCGAGCCGGGGTTCGACGAGGCAAAGGCACCGGGCACGTGGTGCGAGTGCGGCGTCACCTGGTGCGTCTGCATCGTGCTGCGTGTGTGCGCGGTGAAGACCTGCGGGTCGTTGCGCAGGTGCTCCAGCATGAACTTGGCCATGTCGGCCGCCGAGCTGCAGACCGCACCCACCGGCGTGCGGCAACCCCAGCTGTAGCCGGGCAGGTGCGTGGCACCGTCGGGGCTGGCCGCGCCCGTCTCTTCGTTGAAGGTGTGCTGCCATGGGCCGTCGAGCGCGCCGGGCGACATCACCCCGAAGCCCGAGTTGGTCATGCCGAGCGGCGTGAAGAGGTGTTGCTTCACCAGGTCCTCGTAGGTCTGGCCGGTCTTCTTCTCGGCCATGCTCGCGGCGATGATCGCGCCACCGCCGTACTCGAAGCCGCTGCCAGGGGGCCAGAAGCTCGGCGCATCAAGCACCGCGGCCAGCGAGTACCTGCGGCGGCGATCCTTGAGGTGTTCCTTGTGCATCTGCAGGACGGTGTACGCCTTCCAGTCCTCGCCTTCGTCGTGCTTCGGCTGGTAGGGCATGCCCGAGGTGTGGACCATCAGTTGCTCGACCGTCACGTTCTTGTAGCCATCCCGCGCGTTCGGCAGCACCCACAGCTCGGGCAGCACGTCGCCCAGGCGGCTCGACCACTGCAGGCCGCCCACGCCGTCCTGGATGAGCTTGGCCATCAAGTTGCCGGTGATCACCTTGCTGATGGAGCCGAGGTTGAACTTGTCGGTGGGCTGGACGGCGTTGCCCGCGCCTGAGGCGCCGAGTTTGCGCACGCCCTGCTGGGCGCTGACCATCGTGGCGCCGTTGCGCACCATGGCCGCAGCCAGGGCGGGCACCCCGCATTCGGCGATGGTCTCGCGCAGTTTCTGTTCGAGGAATTGCTTGGCTTTGGCGCTCATGTCGTGTCTCTCCTGGGTGATGCGGCGGTGAATTCCGCCTCAACCACGGGGCGGCTTGCCTGGAAAGACGCGAACGGCGGCACGGAAGGATCACGCACCCCACGTTCCCGGGGGCTGCCGCGGGCGGTGCGCGGCCTGGCGGAGGTTTGGCAGCAGCGCCGAGCGTGCTGAAGAACGCCGCCGCGTGGTGGATCCTGTCGCTCACCGCGCTCTACTTCATGGCGATCTTCATCGTGTGGTCGTACATCGCGCCGGTGCTGCAGGCGCTCTTCCCGATGTCGGGTGAGCGCCTGTCGGCCACGCTCATGCTCTTCGGCGTGGCCGGCGTCGTGGGCACGCTGCTCGGCGGCTGGGCCAACGACCGCATCGGTCCGCGCAAGACGCTCTTGGCGCAGTTGGTGCTGATGACCGGCACGATGACGCTGGTGCCGTACACGCAAGGCCACTACGCCTCGATGCTCGCCACCTTCATGCTGTGGACCGTCGCCCGTTTCGGGATGATGGCGCCTCAGCAGACGCGCCCGGCCGTGCTCTCGCCTTCGCAGGCGCCACTGCTCTTCTCGCTCAACAGCTCGATGGTCTACGTGAGCACCGCGCTCGGCGCCGCGCTGGGCGGTGCGATGTCGACGGTGTTGGGCATGCAACACCTCGCGTGGCTGAGCGTGCCGCTCGGCCTTCTGGGCATGGCCACCGTGTGGATCAGGGCACGGCCCTCGTCGCCACAAGGCCACATGACACCGGCCTGAAACACATGCGCGGCTAGAATGCCGGCACCGTCGCAGTCCCAGTCACTGCGCCGCTGTCAGTTCTGACATGAGCGACAGGGCCATTCGTAGCGATGCCCCGCTCCCTCTCCCCTCTGCCTGCGACTGGCGCTCGCTTCCTGAGCGACAGGCCGATCGTTCTTCTGGAACCCCATGTCTTTTGATTCCCTCGGCCTCGCCGAGCTGCTGCGTGCCGTGCACGAACAGGGCTACACCACCCCCACCCCCATCCAGGCACAAGCCATTCCCGTCGTGCTGCAAGGCGGCGACCTCCTCGGCGGCGCACAGACTGGCACCGGCAAGACCGCCGGCTTCACGCTGCCGCTCCTGCACCGCCTGATGCAGAAGCCCGCGGTGCGCGATGCACGCGGCCGCCTGCCCATCCGCGCGCTGATCCTCACCCCCACCCGCGAACTCGCGGCGCAGGTCGAGGAAAGCGTGCGCAACTACGGCAAGCACACCAAGCTGACCTCGATGGTGATGTTCGGCGGCGTGGGCATGCAGCCGCAGATCGACAAGCTGAAGAAGGGTGTCGACATCCTCGTCGCCACCCCCGGCCGCCTGCTCGACCATGCGCAGCAGCGCACGCTCGACTTGAGCCACATCGAGATCTTCGTGCTCGACGAAGCCGACCGCATGCTCGACATGGGCTTCATCCACGACATCAAGAAGGTGCTGGCCCTCCTGCCGCAACAGAAGCAGAGCCTGCTCTTCTCGGCCACCTTCAGCGACGAGATCAAGGCCCTGGCCGACCGCCTGCTCAACAAGCCGGCACTGGTGGAAGTGGCCCGCCGCAACCAGACCAACGACGCCATCGCGCAGAAGGTGCACCCGGTCGGCCGCGAGATGAAGAAAGAGCTGCTCGCGCACCTGATCAAAGAGAACGACTGGCACCAGGTGCTGGTCTTCACGCGCATGAAGCACGGTGCGAACCGCCTCGTCGAATACCTGCTGAAGCAGGACATCAGCGCGATGGCCATCCACGGCAACAAGAGCCAGAGCGCGCGCACCAAGGCACTCGCCGACTTCAAGAGCGGCGACCTGCAGGTGCTGGTGGCAACCGACATCGCCGCACGCGGCATCGACATCGACCAGTTGCCCCACGTCGTGAACTTCGAGCTGCCCAACGTGCCTGAGGACTACGTGCACCGCATCGGCCGCACCGGCCGCGCGGGCGCGCAGGGCGAGGCGGTGTCGCTGGTGTCGTGGATGAAAACATCTTCCTGCGCGACATCGAGAAACTCATCAAGCGCGAGATCCCGAAGGAGATCGTGCCCGGCTTCGAGCCGCCTTCGCACGAGAAGCCCGAGCCCATCGTGCTCGGCCGCATGACGATCGGCGAAGGCGTCAAGCGGGGAGGGCATCGCCATGCTGGCGGGGGCGGCAGCTCGCGCGGGGGCTACGGCGGCGGCGGTGGCCGGCCCGCCCAGGGTCGCTCGGAACAGAAACCGGCGCCGCGTGGCCCTTCGCAGGGGCAGGCCCCGGCGCGCACGAGCGGCCCGTCCAGCCACCCGCCGCGGCACGCGCCGTCGGGCGGCGGCCGTGCGCCGGCCGCCAAGCCGCAAGGGCCCCGGCCGGAGCGCCGATGCAGGCGCCGCGAAGCGCACGCCCCAGCCGCGCCTGACGCAACCCAAGCGCTGAGCGCCATGGCCTCCTCGCCCGGCGAACCTCCCGCAGCGCACTGATCGCAGGCGCCACCGGGCTCGTCGGGCGGGAACTGCTGCCGATGCTGCTGGCCTCGCCGCAGTACGTGCAGGTCCATGCGCTGCTGCGTCGCGCGCTGCCCGGCGGACGTCGGCGGGCAAGTTGCACACCCGGGTGGTCGACTTCGCCCGGCTCCGGCCCTGCCGCCGGTCGACGCGTGTTCATCACACTCGGCACCACGATCAAGGTGGCCGGCTCGCAGGCCGCGTTTCGTGCAGTCGACTTCGCGCGGTGGTCAGACACCGCCCGGGCCGCCCGTGAGGCCGGCGCAACGCGCCTGGGCGTTATCTCCGCGCTCGGTGCAAACGCGCGCTCGAGCGTGTTCTACAACCGCGTCAAAGGCGAAATGCAGGACGCGGTGGCGGCCCCTCGGTTTCGAGAGCGTCGTCATCGTGCAGCCCTCGCTGCTGGTCGGTGACCGCGAGAAGCTCGGCCAGCCCGCCCGCCCAGGCGAGGTTTGGGGTGCCCGGCTCCTCGGCTGGCTGCCGCGCGGCGCTGGGGCGGATCCCGGCGCCTCAGGTCGCCCGCGCGCTGCGCGGCGAGGTCGCCCGGGGCGAAGCCGGCGGGCGGGTATTGCGGTCCGGGCGAAAGCTTTATTGAGTTGAGCCGACACCCGCCGGCGCCTGGCCCAGTTGTCACAAAGGTTTCCCGGCGGATCGGCCCCCTGCCGCTTGCAGGTTGTCGCCCACCTCCGGCGCATGCGCTAAAAACGGAGCCTTTCTGCAGTAACCGTGAGGGAAAGTCACATGCGCACCCCTTGGCAGTCCACCTGGCAGGGCCCGGATCTCGTCGTCTTCCGCGACGACACCGAAGTCGACCGCTTCCCCGCCGCACAGGTCGAGCGTGTGGTGTTCGTCTACCGCGGCCAACGGCGACACGCCGGGCGACCTGATCTACGCCGTGGTCGAGCTGCCCGACGAATACGTGCTGCTGCCCGCCGAGACCGGCTTTGCGGCC
Source organism: Rhizobacter sp. J219 (assembly GCF_024700055.1). GTDB lineage: Bacteria > Pseudomonadota > Gammaproteobacteria > Burkholderiales > Burkholderiaceae_C > Rhizobacter. The sequence goes on along the minus strand of NZ_JAJOND010000002.1, from coordinate 2,598 downwards.
GGGTGAACTTCGAGCGCCTGAACTTCTGGGCCGAGAAGCAGTGCATCTACTGGGTGCCCGAGGGCAAGGCATCGCTGCCCGCCCGCCTGCGCCCGCAGTGTCTGGCTGTTGCGCCCGGGCGCGCCGTCGTACACCCGCGTGCCGCGCAGTGAGCTGCAAGGCCGCATCGAGCAGTGGCCGCTCGAAGGGCCGCAGACCTGGGAGCAGCGCAGTGGTTGCGCATCGCCAACAGCCGGCCGTTTGCCGGCCTCAACCCGCTGACACAACCCGGCGAGCTGACCGAGCACCCGCCGACACGGCGCCGGGCCTGACGCGGCGGCAGGCGGGCAAACCCACCCTGGCAACAAAAAACCCGGCCTTGGCCGGGTTTCCTGTTTGAGCACGAGACGCTCAGCTGGCCGAAGCCGCCTTCTTGGCAGCCTTGGCCTTCTTGGCCTTGGCCTTCTTCTCGGCCTTGGCGGCAGCCGGCTTGGCTTCCTTCGCAGGCGCGAAGCCGAAGCGGCTTCGGGCGAAAGCGCCCATCGAGAAAGTGGCGGCGACCAGGGCGGCGATGATCTTGTTCACGGGGTAGTCCTTTGCAAAAGGGGTGGAGAGCGGCTTGCTCCCGGGGCAAAACGCCGCCTTGCAAGCCCTCGTTGACGGCTCAGGAAAATAAATGCGCGAAGCGGGCGTTCAGCGGATGGGCGAGCGCTCGTCCAGGCGCAGCACCGGCGTCACGCAGCAGTCCACAGTCTCGAAGAGCGCCACCCAGTGCGCGCAGCGGCTGGCTCCTGAAGCGCTGCACCAGCCGGGCCCTCAGCGCGATGGCCTCGGGCCCGCCCACCGCCTGCCCGAGCGACAAGCTGCTGCGCCCAGCCGGGCTCGCCGAGCGTCTGGCACCGGCGCGGCCCGCCGATCAGCACCGCGCCCACCGCGAGGTGGCGCGCGTCGGCCCGTGGCATGGACGCCGTAGCACGGCGCACCACCCGAGAGCAAGTCGCGCCCCTGCGGGGGCGCACGGCCGGTGCGCGCGACGGGCGAGGCCGGCGGGCACGTGGTGGCGCAGCACCTCGTGCGTCATCGTGACGTCTACGAAGCGGCCCTGCCCCCTGCGCTGCACGCCCAGCAGCGCCGCGAGGATGCCCTGCACCGCGGCCTGCGTGCCACCCATCAGGTCGCCGATCTGGAAGTTGGGCGTGATGACCTCGCCCTCGTGCGTGGCAGGTTGCTCCAGCACGCCGGCCATCGCGACCGAAATCAGGTCGTGCCCCGCGCGGTGCGCCCAGGCGCTGTGCTGGCCATAGCCACTGATGGCACACATCACGAGGCGCGGATAGCGCGCGTGCAGCTCGGTCCAGCCGACGCCCAGGCGGTCCATCACGCCGGGCCGGAAGCCTTCGACCAGCACGTCGGCGTCCTGCGCAGCGTGTGCAGGCCGGCCACACCCTCGGGTGTGCGCAGGTCGAGGCGGTGCAGCGTCTTGCCGGCGTTGAGGTGGCGGAACATCAGACCGGGCTCGCCGCGCGAGCGCTCGGCCTCGGTGCACCCCAGGGTGGCGGGGGCCCCGTCGTCCTGAAGCCTTGCTCGGCCGGGCCTTCGACCTTGTGCACCTCGGCGCCCAGTTCGCGCAGGTGCTGCGTGGCCAGGGGGCCGGGCAGCAGGGCGCGTCAGGTCGACGACTACGGATGCCGGCCAGCGGCAGCGCACCTCCCCGGCCGCCGCCGGGTCACTCAAAAGCGCCCTTCCCGCATCCACTTGGTCGCGACCGACTTCTCGCCGGCCAACACCGGCGCGCGCCGTCAGCGTGCGCGTCATCGGGTGCGGGCGGTCGTAGCTGAAGAAGACCGCGTTGCCCTTGATCGGCGCGACCTCGACGTGCACGTCGGGGAAGGTGGAGGCACCTCCGCCCTCGGGCGTGTTGAGGTAGGTCACGACGGTGCCCGCACGCTGGCCGCCGCGCTTGAGGATGGTGGGCGTGCCGGGCTGTGCGGGGTCGAAGTAGTCGTAGTGCGGCTTGTATTCGGCGCCCGGGCGGTAGCGCAGGATCTGCAGGCCTTCGCCGTTCGTCGACCGGCCAGTTGAGCAGCTTGGCGATGCGCGTTCGATGCGCGCGCACAGGCCATGCTCGCCGCGGCCGAAATACATGCCGTCGCTCGTGCAGCGCAGTGGCTTGACCTCACTGCCGCCGGTGGTGGTGACGACCGTCTCCGGAGCGTGCGAGCCGGGGCTTGGCGAGCCCGATGAGCTGGTCGCACTCTTCATGAGAGCAGGTTGCCGAAGACGATGACCCGCGGGTTGCGCATGGCCATGAGGATCTGCACCTCGTGGCCGTCGACGACGATCGAGGGCGGCGAGCCGAGCAGGTCGGGCTCGGGCACCGGCACGGGTGCGGGCAGGTTGTTGGCCTTGGCGTGTTCCTGAGGAAACCGGACAAGGTGTCTTCCAGCGCGGCCAGCGCCGACGTCTTCGCCAACCGCTGGCCATCATCGATTTGAGGACGTCATCGGGCGGGCGGCCCGCATTGGCCTGGTCTATGATCCACTGGCGCAGCTCGGGGTCACGGCTTGTGCACTCATGCACGGATTCTGCCGGATGACGCCGCCATACCGCTGCAAAGAC